>NZ_JBWKVU010000003.1:0-29600 GCF_059421865.1 Pseudomonas sp. GW821-FHT02B10
TTGAATCTCAAGGAGTTTTCCGTTTCGACTGCGCCGGAAGTGGGGCGAATTATAGACTTCCAGAATCTGCCGTCAACACTTATTTTCACAAATCTGTCATATCAGTCAAAAAGCCCCTAAAAGCAAAGGCCGCCCCCAAGGGGGCGGCCTTCAATACCCTTCTACTTATTACAAACTAGGGAAGGCGAACTGCGAGGCTTCATGGCTGGCACGCTGTGGCCAACGCTGAGTGATCGCCTTGCGACGGGTATAGAAACGCACGCCGTCCGGACCGTAGGCATGCAGGTCGCCAAACAGCGAACGCTTCCAGCCGCCGAAGCTGTGGTATGCCACCGGTACCGGAAGCGGTACGTTGACGCCTACCATCCCGACTTCAATCTCGTCACAGAACAGACGCGCCGCTTCACCGTCACGGGTAAAGATGCAGGTACCGTTACCATACTCGTGATCGTTGATCAGTTGCATGGCCTCTTCCAGGCTGTTCACCCGCACGACGCACAGCACCGGCCCGAAGATCTCTTCTTTATAGATGCGCATTTCCGGGGTGACGTTGTCGAACAGGCAACCACCGAGGAAGAAGCCTTCTTCGTGACCCGGCACGCTCAGGCCACGACCGTCGACCACCAGCTTCGCGCCCGCCTTCACGCCATCCTCGACATAACCGCTGACCTTGTCCCGCGCCTGACCTGTGACCAGCGGCCCCATGTCCAGGCCACAGGAAGTGCCGGCACCGATTTTCAGCGCCTTGATCTGCGGTACCAGCTTGGCCACCAACGCATCGGCCACCTGGTCGCCGACACACACGGCAACCGAGATCGCCATGCAACGCTCGCCGCAGGAACCATAGGCCGCGCCCATCAAGGCACTGACCGCGTTGTCCAGATCGGCATCCGGCATCAGGACGGCGTGGTTCTTCGCGCCGCCCAGTGCCTGCACGCGTTTGCCGCGCTTGGTGCCTTCGGTGTAGATGTATTCGGCAATCGGCGTCGAACCAACGAAGCTCAGTGCCTTGACTTCCGGCGCTTCGATCAGCGCGTCCACCGCGGCCTTGTCGCCGTGCACCACACTCAGCACGCCTTTCGGCAGGCCGGCTTCCAGCAGCAGCTGGGCAATCAGCAGGGTCGAACTCGGGTCACGCTCGGATGGTTTGAGGATGAAGCAGTTGCCGCAGACGATCGCCAGCGGATACATCCACAGTGGCACCATCGCCGGGAAGTTGAACGGGGTGATGCCGGCAACCACGCCCAGCGGCTGGAAGTCGGACCAGGCATCGATGTTCGGGCCGACGTTGCGGCTGTACTCGCCCTTGAGGATTTCCGGAGCGGCACAGGCAAACTCGACGTTTTCGATACCACGCTTGAGCTCACCGGCGGCGTCTTCCAGGGTCTTGCCGTGTTCTTCGCTGATCAACTGGGCGATGCGCGACTCGTTCTGCTCCAGCAATTGCTTGAAGCGGAACATCACCTGGGCACGCTTGGCCGGCGGCGTGTTGCGCCAGGCTGGGAATGCTGCCTTGGCGGCATCGATGGCGCTCTGGATGGTTTCGCGGCTGGCCAGCGGCAGCTTGTGGATCGCCTGACCCGTGGACGGATTGAACACATCGACCGCGCGACCGCTCTCGGTCACCAGTTCACCATTGATCAAATGCGGGATAACGCTCATCGGGGAACTCCTGAAGTTGTCCACAGGCGCCCACCAAAGGGCGCCTGCTCTATATAGATGACTTTGAATATGAGCCAAACCACGATGGCGCCTATAAGTACGCCATCGCGAGCAAGCTCATCTCCTACAGTTTTGGGGAATCAGTCGAGCTTGTTCAGCACTTCGCCGACGGCATCGAACAGACGATCCAGATCCTGCGGCTTGCTGTTGAAGGTCGGGCCGAACTGCAGGGTGTCGCCGCCGAAGCGTACGTAGAAACCGGCTTTCCACAGGGCCATGCCCGCTTCGAACGGACGCACGATGGCATCGCCATCGCGCGGGGCAATCTGGATGGCACCGGCCAGGCCGTAGTTACGGATGTCGATGACATTCTTCGTACCCTTGATGCCGTGCAGTGCCTTCTCGAAATGCGGCGCCACGTCAGCGACGCTCTGCACCAGGTTTTCTTTCTGCAACAGATCCAGTGCCGCCAGACCGGCCGCGCAAGCCACTGGGTGCGCCGAGTAGGTATAGCCGTGGGGGAATTCCACCGCGTACTCGGGGGTCGGCTGGTTCATGAAGGTCTGGTAGATCTCGGAGCTGGCAATCACCGCGCCCATCGGAATCGCGCCGTTGGTGACTTGCTTGGCGATGCACATCAGGTCCGGGGTCACGCCAAAGCTGTCGGCACCGAACATCTTGCCGGTACGGCCGAAACCGGTGATCACTTCGTCGAACACCAGCAGGATATTGTGCTGGTCGCAGATTTCCCGCAGGCGCTTGAGGTAACCCTGTGGCGGCACCAGCACGCCAGCGGAACCGGCCAGAGGCTCGACGAACACCGCGGCGATGTTGGAGGCGTCATGCAGTTCGATCAGCTTGAGCAGTTCGTCGGCCAGGGCGATACCGCCCTGCTCCGGAATGCCACGGGAGAACGCGTTGCTTGCCAGCAGGGTGTGCGGCAGGTGGTCGACATCCATCATCGCCTGGCCGAACAGTTTACGGTTGCCGTTGACCCCGCCGAGGCTGGTACCGGCAATGTTCACGCCGTGATAGCCACGGGCACGGCCGATCATCTTGGTCTTGGTCGACTGGCCTTTCAGGCGCCAGTAGGCGCGCACCATTTTCACCGCGGTATCGGCGCATTCGGAACCGGAGTCGGTGAAGAACACATGGTTCAGATTGCCCGGGGTCAGCGCGGTGATTTTCTCTGCCAGCTGGAACGACAGCGGGTGACCGTACTGGAAGCCTGGCGAGTAATCGAGGGTGCCCAGTTGCTTGGCCACCGCTTCCTGGATTTCCTTGCGGGTGTGGCCGGCGCCACAGGTCCACAGGCCGGACAGCGAGTCATAGACCTTGCGCCCCTTGTCGTCGACCAGCCAGCTGCCTTCGGCGGCGACGATCAGGCGCGGATCGCGCTGGAAGTTGCGGTTGGCGGTGTAGGGCATCCAGTGAGCATCGAGCTTGAGCTGGCTGGCCAGGGAAGCTGGAGCGTTTTCATGCATGTTCATGGGGCAAAACCTCGCAGGGCAATAAGCGGCGCAGGGATCGGAAAGCGTTGTTGCAGCTAAGTTGCCACGGCTATAAAGTCGGTGAAATCCAACTTTTATAACCTTCAGTCAGTGGCCCACTAAACTATGAGTAGCCGTCGCGCCGACCCGCTGGCGCAAGTCAGCGACTTTGATATCCGCCTGCTGCGGATCTTTCGCAGCGTGGTCGAGTGCGGTGGCTTCTCCGCCGCGGAAACCGTGCTTGGCATCGGTCGCTCGGCCATCAGCCAGCAGATGAGCGACCTCGAGCAGCGTCTCGGCCTGCGCCTGTGCCAACGCGGACGCGCCGGCTTCTCGCTGACCGAAGAGGGTCGCGAGGTGTATCAATCGGCCCTGCAGTTGTTGAGCGCCCTGGAAAGCTTTCGCACCGAGGTCAACGGCCTGCACCGCCACCTGCGTGGCGAACTGATCATCGGCCTGACCGACAACCTGGTCACCCTGCCCCACATGCGCATCACCCATGCCTTGGCGCAACTGAAGGAGCGCGGGCCGGACGTGCAGATCCAGATCCGCATGATCGCCCCCAACGAAGTCGAACAAGGCGTGCTCGACGGGCGCCTGCATGTCGGCGTAGTGCCCCAGGCCAGTGCCTTGTCCGGGCTGGAATACCAACCGCTGTACAGCGAACGCTCGCTGCTTTATTGCGCCGTTGGCCACCCGCTGTTTTATGTCGACGACAAGCAACTGGACGACCGGCGCCTCAACGAGCAGGACGCCATCGCCCCGACCTTCCGCCTGCCCGCCGAGATCCAGGCCCATTACCAGGCACTCAATTGCACCGCCAGCGCTTCGGACCGCGAAGGCATGGCGTTCCTGATTCTCACCGGACGCTACATTGGCTACCTGCCGGACCACTACGCCAGCCTCTGGGTCCAGCAGGGACGACTGCGCGCGCTCAAACCCGGTTCACGTTTTTATGACCTGAGCCTGGCATCGGTCACACGCAAGGGCCGTCGCCCCCATTTGGTGCTGGAAAGCTTCCTGGACAGCCTGGCGGCCACCCGCTGAAAAAACCTACGACACTATAAAAGCCCCGCCCCCATTGCCCTATAACGGCAAACACAGGCAATAACCTGAGCACCTGGACAGCTTTTTGCAGGGCACGATGACCTTGAACCATCAGCTCTGAGTTCCCCGTCCATGCAGCCAGACACCTTGCGCCAAAGCGACCTGATCTACGGTCTCGACGATCGCCCGAAACCACTCGCCGCGATCCTCGCCGCCCTGCAGCATGTGCTGGCAAGTTTCATCGGCATCATCACCCCGCCGCTGGTGATCGGCTCGACCCTGGGCCTGGGCGCCCACCTGCCCTACCTGATCAGCATGGCGCTGATGGTTTCCGGCGTCGGCACCTTCATTCAGGCGCGTCGGCCGTTCGGAATCGGCGCGGGGATGATCTGCCTGCAAGGCACCAGCTTTGCCTTCCTCGGCGCGGTGCTGTCCGCGGGTTTTCTGGTCAAGCAACGGGGCGGCAGCCCGGAAGACATCCTGGCGATGATTTTCGGCGTGTGCTTTTTCGGCGCGGCGGTGCAGATCGTCCTGAGCCGCTTCATCGGCCAATTGCGCCGGGTCATCACGCCGCTGGTCACCGGCATCGTGATTACCCTGATCGGTGTCAGCCTGATCAAGGTCGGCATCACCGACCTGGGCGGCGGCTTCAATGCCGCGGATTTCGGCGCGCCGGGCAACCTGGCGCTGGGCCTGTTGGTGCTATTGACCATCATCCTGCTGAACCGCTCGAACACGCCCTGGGTACGACTGTCGGCGATCATCATCGGCCTGGCCCTGGGCAGCCTCGCCGCCTGGTTCAGCGGCAAGCTGGTGCCCCAGGCGTTGCCCGACCTGCCGCTGATCAGCCTGCCGACGCCCTTCCGCTTCGGTTTCAGCTTCGACTGGACGGCGTTTCTGCCCGTGGCGCTGATCTACCTGATCAGCACCCTCGAAACCGTCGGCGACCTGACCGCCAACTGCATGCTCGCCCGCCAGCCCATCAGCGGCCCTTCTTATATAAGCCGGCTCAAGGGCGGCATTCTCGGCGACGGCGTCAGCTGCATGATCGCCGCGACCTTCAGCGCCTTCCCCAACACCACCTTCGCCCAGAACAACGGGGTGATTCAGCTGACCGGCGTGGCCAGCCGCCATGTCGGGCTGTACATCGGCCTGTTGCTGTTTTGCCTGGGCCTGTTTCCACTGATCGGCGCGGTGCTGCAGCAAATCCCCAAGCCAGTGCTCGGCGGCGCCACCCTGGTGATGTTCGGCAGCGTCGCCGCGGCCGGCGTGCGCATCCTCGCCCAGGCACCGCTGGACCGGCGCAGCATGCTGATCATCGCCACCTCCTTCGGCGTTGGCCTGGGGATCGCGGCACAACCGAACCTGCTGCACCTGTTGCCCAAGGTGGTGCAGAACCTGTTCGACTCGGCGATCACCAGCGGCGGCCTGACCGCGATCCTCATGTGCCTGTTGCTACCGGAAGACCGGGCCGCGCTGCGTGACGCAAATCCGGCCGGCGAAAGCGACACCCTGGAACCGCTTTGAGGGTTTTCTGCCCATTAAGACTTGTCTGAGGCCTGTGGGTGCGCTATCAACGCACTGGTTGCACCCACAGAACAGCTCGGAAATGCCTATGACCCTTGAAGTCCCAGCCCACGCCGGCCCTCAAACCGCCAAGCCCGCCAGCCGTATTCGTCAGAAAAACGAAGAAGCGATCATCAAGGCCGCCGAAGACGAGTTCGCCCGTCACGGTTTCAAAGGCACCAGCATGAACACCATCGCGCAGAATGCCGGCCTGCCCAAGGCCAACCTGCATTACTATTTCACCAACAAGCTTGGTTTGTATGTCGCGGTGCTGAGCAACATCCTCGAGTTGTGGGACAGCACCTTCAACACCCTGACCGCCGAGGACGACCCGGCCGAAGCGTTGACCCGCTACATCCGCGCCAAGATGGAGTTCTCCCGGCGCCAGCCGCAGGCCTCGCGAATCTTCGCCATGGAGATCATCAGCGGCGGCGAATGCCTCAGCGAATACTTCAGCCAGGACTACCGCGCCTGGTTCCAGGGGCGCGCCGCGGTGTTCCAGGCCTGGATCGACGCCGGCAAGATGGACCCCGTGGACCCGGTGCACCTGATCTTCCTGCTGTGGGGCAGCACCCAGCATTACGCCGACTTCGCCACCCAGATCTGCCGCGTCACCGGTCGCAGCAAGCTGACCAAGCAGGACATGGAAGACGCCGGCAACAACCTGATCCGCATCATCCTCAAGGGGTGCGGCCTCAAGCCTGCCTTATAAAGAACACAACGCATGCCCTTTACCCTCGCCGGCCTTTGCGAATACCGCGAAGAGATTCGCAAAAGCCGCTTTATCGCCCTCGCCGCGCCAATCACCAGCGCGGCCGAGGCCCAAGCCTTTATCGAACGGCACAGCGATCCCAATGCCTCCCACAACTGCTGGGCCTGGAAACTCGCCGAGCAATACCGCAGCAGTGATGACGGCGAGCCCGGCGGCACCGCCGGCCGCCCGATCCTCGCGGCCATCGAAGCCCAGGACTGCGACCAGGTCGCGGTGCTGGTGATTCGCTGGTACGGCGGCATTCAGCTGGGCACCGGCGGCCTGGCCCGCGCCTATGGCGGCAGCGCCAACAAATGCCTGCAAGGCGCCGAACGCATCGAACTGATCAGCCGCGTAGCCCTGCGTTGCGCCTGCAGCTTCAGCGAGCTGGCACTGGTCAAGCTGCGGGTCGCCGAACTCGGCGGACTGCTGGTCGAGGAACACTTCACGGCCAACGGTGTAGAACTGCAACTGGCCCTGGGCGAAAGCCAGATCGCCACCTTGCAAAGCCAGCTGGCCGACCTGAGTCGCGGGCGCATCCTCTTGCAGCGCTGAGCGCACCAATACGCACCAACGCCTCGAAATCATCCTGTGCACAACGGCCCGGTGGATAGCCGACTTGCCCACACCTGCTGTGCACTCGACTGTGGATAACCTGAGCACACTTGCCTGTAACCCTTCTGTCACGTGGCTTTGAAGCGATTGCTCACTTTTCAGCCAATCACCCGCCAAAAACATATTTTTCAAATTAAAACAGTAAGTTAGCCTGGTTTATCGCTTTTAGAAGAAAGCCACACAGTGCTTATGCCCGGTCTTCGGGCTTGCACACAAATACTGTGGAACAAGCTGTGGATAACCCGTGCAAGGCTGCGCCAGCCGCATAGAGCGCAAGGCTTGCAGGCACCTGATCATTTTTCGACCAGACCGTTCGGGCAAAACCGCCGCCTTTTCAAGCACCTTGCCCTGAACTGGTGCCGAGCAGCGATGCAGGTAACGAGCAAAAGGGGCACGAGGCCGCAGTTCATCGGGGCTCCGGCAATTTCCTGACTCACTGGCCAGGAAATTGCTTTGTCCACCGGCATAACGTTCAGCAACCCGAGTCCGTCATGCCAAACCCTGTTCCCATCCCCGCTGCAATACCCCGCCTGCAACTGCGCGGAATCACCAAGCATTATCCCGGTTGCCTGGCCAACGACGGGATCGACCTGAGTATCCAGCCGGGGGAAATCCACGCCCTGCTCGGTGAAAACGGCGCCGGCAAAAGCACCCTGATGAAAATCATCTACGGGGTGACCCAGGCTGACTCGGGCGAGGTGATCTGGCAGGGGCAGCATCAGCTCATGCGCAATCCGGCCCAGGCGCGCAGCCTGGGGATCGGCATGGTGTTCCAGCATTTCTCGCTGTTCGAGACCCTGACCGTGGCGCAGAACATCGCCCTGGCCATGGGCGCCGCGGCCGGTACGCCGAAGCAGCTGGAACCGAAGATCCGCCAGGTCTCGCAGCGCTACGGCATGGCCCTGGAGCCGGAACGCCTGGTGCACAGCCTGTCCATCGGCGAACGCCAGCGGGTGGAGATCATTCGCTGCCTGATGCAGGACATCCGCCTGCTGATCCTCGACGAGCCGACCTCGGTGCTGACGCCCCAGGAAGCCGACGAACTGTTTGTCACCCTGCGCCGCCTGGCCAGCGAGGGCTGCAGCATTCTGTTCATCAGCCACAAGCTCGGCGAAGTCCGCGCCCTGTGCCACAGCGCCACGGTGCTGCGCGGTGGACGGGTTGCCGGGCACTGCATACCCGCCGCATGCTCGGACCAGGAACTGGCGCGGCTGATGGTCGGCGAAGCCGCGGGCCTGATCACCGATTACCCGAAGGCCAAGGGCGGCGAGGCCTTCCTGCAGGTACAGAAACTCTCCTGGCCCAATCCGGACCCGTTCGGCTGCTCGCTCCAGGACATCGACCTGGACGTGCGCAGCGGTGAAATCGTCGGCATCGCCGGGGTCGCCGGCAATGGCCAGGACGAACTGTTGGCCCTGCTCAGCGGCGAACAGCGCCTTGGCCGCGCCCAAGGCGCCACCCTGCGCTTCGCCGGGCAAGCCATCGCCCACCTGCGCCCCGACGCCCGTCGCGGGCTGGGCCTGGCGTTCGTCCCGGCCGAGCGCCTGGGCCACGGCGCCGTGCCGGAACTGAGCCTGGCGGACAACGCCCTGCTGACCGCCTTCCAGCAAGGGCTGGTGAGCAAAGGCCTGATTCAGCGCGGCAAGGTGCTGGCCCTGGCCGAAGACATCATTCGCCGCTTCGCGGTGAAAACGCCGGACAGCCAGACCGCCGCCCGCAGCCTGTCCGGTGGCAATCTGCAGAAATTCATCCTCGGCCGGGAAATCCTCCAGCAACCCCGGCTGCTGATCGCCGCGCACCCGACCTGGGGCGTCGACGTCGGCGCCGCCGCGACTATCCACCGGGCCCTGGTGGCCCTGCGCGATGCGGGCGCGGCGATCCTGGTGATCTCCGAAGACCTCGATGAACTGTTCCAGATCAGCGATCGCCTGGCAGCCCTGTGCAGCGGTCGCCTGTCGGCCCTCAAGGCCACCGCGGACACCAGCCTGGTCGAAGTCGGCGGCTGGATGGCCGGCCAGTTCAATACCCCCGTCCACTTATCCGCTCAGCCAGCGTAACGGAGCTGTTTATTTATGCTGCTTTCTCTCGAACCCCGCGGCCAGCAATCGCGCCTGATGCTCTGGTGCTCGCCGCTGTTGGCCGCGGCCCTGACCCTGGGCTGCGGCTCGCTGCTGTTCATCGCCCTGGGCCACGACCCGCTGGAAACCCTGCACACCTTGCTGATCGCCCCGATCAGCGACCTGTATGGCGTCTCCGAACTGCTGGTCAAGGCCCTGCCGATCCTGCTCTGTGCCCTCGGCCTGGCCGTGGCGTATCAGGCGCGGATCTGGAACATCGGCGCCGAAGGCCAACTTCTACTCGGCGCCCTGGCCGGCAGCGCGCTGGCGGTGAACATCATCGACCTGCAAAGCCGCTGGGCGCTGGTGCTGATCCTGCTCACCGGCACCCTGGCCGGCGCCGCCTGGGCCGGCCTCACCGCCTGGTTGCGCACGCACTTCAATGCCAATGAAATCCTCACCAGCATCATGCTCAACTACATCGCCCTGAACCTGCTGCTGTATTGCGTGCACGGGCCGCTGAAAGACCCGGCCGGGTTCAACTTCCCCGAGTCGGCGATGTTCGGCGATGCCAGCCGCCTGCCGCTGCTCCTGGAAGACGGCCGGGTGCATGCCGGGGTGTATTTCGCCCTGCTGGCCCTGGTGGCGGTGTGGGTGCTGCTGCAAAAAAGCTTCGTCGGTTTCCAGATCAAGGTGCTGGGGCTGGACAAGCGCGCCGCCGGCTTCGTCGGTTTTCGCGAGAAGCGCCTGATCTGGCTGGCGCTGCTGATCAGCGGTGGACTGGCCGGCCTGGCCGGGGTGTGCGAAGTCACCGGCCCCATCGGCCAACTGGTGCCCCAGGTATCGCCCGGCTACGGCTATGCGGCGATCACCGTGGCCTTTCTCGGCCGCCTGCACCCCATCGGCATTCTGTTCTCCAGCCTGCTGATGGCGCTGCTGTACATCGGCGGCGAGAACGCGCAGATGAGCCTCAACCTGCCGCAAGCCATTACCCAGTTGTTCCAGGGCATGATGCTGTTCTTCCTGCTGGCCAGTGACGTGCTGATTCTCTATCGGCCGCGCCTGAACCTGCGCTGGGCACGTCGCGCCGCCAACCCTTCCGTACAGGCAGGAGCGCTGTGATGGATATCGATCTGTTGAGCAATATTTTCTACGCCATGATCCGCTGCGGTACGCCGCTGCTGCTGGTGGCCCTGGGCGAACTGATCTGCGAGAAGAGCGGCGTCCTCAACCTCGGCCAGGAAGGCATGATGCTGTTTGGCGCGGTGATCGGTTTTATCGTCGCCCTGAACAGCGGCAACCTGTGGCTCGGCGTGCTGCTGGCAATGCTCGCCGGGATGCTGCTGTCATCGCTGTTCGCCCTGGTGGCACTGGTGTTCAACGCCAATCAGGTGGCCACCGGCCTGGCCCTGACCATCTTTGGGGTCGGGCTGTCGAGCTTCGTCGGCGCCAGTTGGGTCGGCAAACCGCTGGCCGGATTCGAGCCCATGGCGATTCCGCTGCTGAGCGAAATCCCCTTGATCGGGCGCATGCTGTTTGCCCAGGACCTACTGGTCTACCTGTCCTTCGCCCTGTTCGCCCTGGTGGCCTGGGTGATCCTGAAAAGCCGGGTCGGCCTGATCATCCAGGCGGTCGGCGAAAACCCCGACGCGGCCAGCGCCATGGGCCTGCCGGTGCTGCGGGTACGCACCCTGGCGGTGCTGTTCGGCGGCGCCATGGCTGGCCTGGCCGGGGCTTACCTGTCCCTGGCCTACACACCGATGTGGGCGGAAAACATGAGCGCCGGGCGCGGCTGGATCGCCCTGGCGCTGGTGGTGTTCGCCAGCTGGCGAGTGTGGCGCCTGCTGCTCGGCGCCTACCTGTTCGGCCTCGCCAGCATCCTGCACCTGGTGGCGCAAGGCCTGGGCCTGGCGATCCCTTCGAACCTGCTGGCGATGCTGCCGTATGCCGCGACCATCCTGGTGCTGGTGCTGCTGTCCCGGGATGCGCTGCGCACCCGCCTGTATGCGCCGGTGTCGCTGGGGCAGCCGTGGCAGGCAGGTCACTGATCGAAGACTTTTCACTATCGGCATGGGCTGCCTGACAGCCCATGCCCCCACCTCGCAACACCTCCCCTCAGCCCCCGGCCCTAGCCCAGGCAACTGCAGAAAGGGCTAGCAGTCCCTATCACCCAACGTGCATGACTTCCGCCTGACAAGGACGGATGAATGGCGCCCCATACCCGCGCACCAGGCGCCGCTTGGGTGCGCAACCATAAATGAAAACAGCCACCCGATTGCTGAATAGCGACCGCTTATCCCTGGATCCGCAGCCAAGGTCATTTACTTTTCCCCCGCAAACCCTCTATCCGGCACATCCCGGGAAATTGGCCCGCTTTCTGCTTAAACGATTAAGCTGACCCAATGGTTAACTTTTTTGGACGTGAGTTCCACTTTCACTTTCAACAACTGACAAACACTTTGAACAGGCAGGCTTAGCGTTCAACTGAAGTAACCGCGCACGATATTCACAGGCAGGACTATTTGATTTTCCACCGTTGAAGAAGTGCATGACACCAGTCTATTACTCTCGTGCGAGGGACCGAGGAAAGACCGGAGCGTCTATCTCAATTGACCGTATAGAAAGATCTGAGTCCTACCCATTTATTCCAGTATCGGCTCCACCGATTTCCGGCTTATCTCCCAAGTGGCCGGACTCCTAGCAATACAGGCTACTGATGAAGTAGCAGGTTTTGCTTTATGTCGGCACGGGTAACTGTTGTCGACTTTTTTATTCGATTTCATTTCTTGCTCAAAGAAGTGAAGAGTTCTCCTCCACAGACAAGGATGTCTTTTCCGGCGAAGTCATTCATCGCCGGTTTTTTATTTATCAGAACAAAAGCCAGGGGTATGCATGCAATCAACAAGATTGACCTTTACTCAGGACAGCCGGACAAGCGAAAGGGCCCTGCCACGGCTTATTGAATCTCCGGCCACGGCCCGATCAAGTCTTTCCGGATTTGCCCCTGCACGACCTATCGAAAAAACGCGAATCCCGTTTCAGACAGGTTGGGCCCTTCATACCGGTACGACCTTGCAGCCTGCCGAATACCCCGTCATCCAGGCTGACGAGGATAGCTTCGGTTCGAGATATAGAGCCTGTTTTCAAGCACTTCCAGCGACCGGCCACCCTTTGTATCCGAATCCTGGCGCCGAGTAACGGACACAAAACGGTGCGAGGCGTTTCATGTTGGGGCGGATACAAAGGCTCTGCAGCGGCGTATTAAAAATCGATCTCAAGCCATTTTCCCCGGCCAAAACCACTCGTCAGGAAGAAGCCACTCTTTATCGACCAAGACTGCCTATTTAGAGCTGTTTTCGAAGATTTTTAACATGCTGAAAGGTTTAAGCTGAACTGTTGGTCAGGTTTTTGCAAAGACTCACTCGCTCGCTCCACCTGACCCTCCACAGAGGCGTGCCGAGCACCTGTGCCTAGGCCTCGCAACGCCGGTCCAGTACCTGCTACCGAGTATGTATTTCAACGTTAATGAAGGATTTCACATGTTAGAAGATGTCATTCAGTACTCCAAAGACTCTTGGGGGCTCATTCCACTGATGGTGGTGGTATTCATCATCGGGATCGCCGTGATCATCGAACGCTACTTCTTCTTCAGTACCAGCATCAAACTGGGACAAAGTCTTGATCTGGATTTGAAGCGGGTAAACCAGGACAACCTGGCCGATGTCAAGAAAGTGGCAGATCACTACAGTAAAAGTGCCCAAGGCAAGTTGGTATTGGCCGCAGTGGAGTCTCACGGAAAGTCCGAAGAGGCACTGGAACGGGATATCGATGAAACCATCATGATTCAGATTCCGCGACTGGACCGCAATCTCTGGGTACTGGATACCTGTGTAACTTTAGGCCCGCTGCTTGGACTGCTCGGCACCATCATTCATATGATCCAGGTGTTCAGTGTATTGGCGGCCAATACATCGCAGAAAGTCAGTTCGGTAACCGGGCCTATTGCCCATGCGCTGGTCGCTACCGCTGTCGGTTTATGCATCGCCATCGTCTGCGTGATTTTTCTCAATCACTTCAACAAGCGTATCCGCCTGGTCGTCAATCAGATGGAACTGATCAAGTCCATGCTGGTTGGGCGCTTGGCCAAGGGTTGATTAATACCTACGCCACTCGGAGAAATAGTCATGGCTAGCAAGAGATCAAACTATCTCGGACATGAAGAGAAAGCCCGCATCGAAATCATTCCGATGATCGACGTGATGATGTTTCTGTTGGTGTTCTTCGTACTCATCATGATCGAGATGATCCAGGGCACCGGTATCACCCTGGAGTTGCCGCAGTCCTCTTCGCAAGAAGCGATCGAGTCGGTCACGCTCAATATCGGCGTCTCCAACGACGGTGGCTTGTTTGTCGATGGCCAGCCCATCAGCGACGAACAGCTGACGAGCCGGCTCACCGAGATGCAGAACAGCGGAAAACTGGATGTGGTGATCGCCGGCGATCGTGGCACCCAATATGAAAGCATCGTGCACACAATGGATCTGGTACGCGCTGCCGGTATCAGTGCTATTGGCCTGGCGACGCAAAACTGATGAACGACCTGACCCCCAACGTACGGCGAGGGGCCTTGTGGGCCTCCGACGACCATCATGTCGACCATCACCTGTCGATGCCGGCGGCTATCGGCCTGGCTGTGCTGGCGGTTGCATTGGGTATCACGTTGCTGAGCCTGATCGAGGCCAGGCAGCCGGTAGTTGAAGAGCCGCCGAAGGTGACCAAGGTGACCATGGTGCAAGTGCCTCCTCCACCACCGCCTGCACCGCCACCGCCACCGCCACCGCCACCGCCACCTCCACCTCCGCCTCCACCTCCACCGCCGCCTGCGCCGGTGAAAAAGCCTGCGCCTGCGAAGAAGGTCACGCCGGAGAAACCGAAACCCAAACCGGAGCCCAAACCGCAACAGCCCGTGCCGCCGCCCCCTGCGCCGACACCGCCACCACCGGTTACTCCGCCACCGCCGCCACCACCGCCCACGCCGTCGAGCAGCACCGACGCGGTCGCCCTGGATCAGCAGGCACCGGTTTATCCGCGTGATGCCCGGCAGGCCAAGATCGAGGGCTATGTGGTGCTGGAACTTGCGATCCGCCCGGACGGCACGGTTGCCAGCGCCAAGGTACTCGAGTCGAAACCACGCAAGCTGTTCGACGAGGCCGCGATCAACGCGGTGAAACGCTGGAAGTTCCAGCCGCGAATGGTCAATGGCGCGGCCGTTGAGCAGCGCGCTAAACAGACGGTCAGGTTCGACCTGAAATAAGCCCGTGGAGGGTGCGCGCGGAGCGCATGCCCTCTGCCAAGGAATCAAGATGATGACGACACGTAAAACCAGTGGCGCACTCGCTGCCGCGCTGTGCTGCCTGGGCGCAGGCGGAGCAACCCAGGCCGCCGGGCAGCCGATTCAGATCAAGGCCGTGGTCCTGAGCATGTTCGAGGTCGGCCAGGATCAGGGAGACAACCCTGGCGAGTTTCAGTTCTGGCGTGAGCGCGCCGGCCTGAATCAGTGCATGCCACTCGCCCAGGGCTTTCATGACGTATGCCTGAACCCTGAAACCGGCGTCCTGGCAACGGTGACCGGCATGGGCACTGCCCGTGCGGCGGCGTCGGTAATGGCCCTGGGCATGGATCCGCGCTTTGACTTGAGCAAGGCGTACTGGCTGGTTGCAGGCATTGCCGGCATCAATCCGCACAAAGGCTCCATCGGCTCGGCGGCCTGGGCCAACTATGTGGTGGACGGTGACCTGGCGCACGAGATCGATGCGCGGGAAATCCCCAAGGACTGGAAAACCGGCTACACCCCGTTCTTTCGCGCAACGCCTTATGCCCAGCCACGTTCGGACAGCATCGGCGAGGTCTACAAGCTCAATGGTCGACTGGTGGACTGGGCCTACAACCTGACGAAAGACGTGCCGCTGGTAGAAAACCAGGACCTGGCAGCGTTTCGCCAACAGTTCAAGGGGTTCCCCCAGGCCGTCCTGCCGGCCAAGGTCATGAAAGGCGATAACCTCGCCTCCTCGACGTTCTGGCACGGCGCGCGGCTCAACGACTGGGCCGGTGACTGGGTCAAGTACTGGACCAACGGCAAAGGGCAATTCGTGACCTCCGCCATGGAGGACAGCGGAACCCTGCAGTCCCTCAGTTTCCTGAGCAAGGCAGCGAAGGTGGACCTGGACCGCGTGCTGATATTGCGTACCGCCAGTAACTACACCATGCAGCCGCCCGGCATGAGCGCCGCGCAAAGCATGGCTCATGACCAGGCGGGTTTCGTCGGCATGCGGCCCTCGCTCGAAGCCGCCTATCGAGTGGGCAGCACGGTGATCAACGCGCTGACGGGAAACTGGGAGCTGTATTCCCAGACCCTGCCGGGACACTGAACTCATGACCCGGCCTGGTGAACGCCATAAAACAATCCAGGCCATGACCCGAGAAGCACGATCGAGCACTGACAGGCGGATGTACTTGATAACCGCACTCGTTGCTTGAACACACTTCCTGGCGACTGAAGCCGCTGTTTACCGGTTCGGACAATAACCAGCCAGCGCGTTGCCGGCGCTGATGCTTAACACCCATGCCCGTTAGCTGACATTCAACTAACCCGCATGACGGCCACGCCTTGCCTGGAAAACGGCAGGACTTACAACTAAGTGAAGAGGTGTTTTATGAAAATCCTCGTGGGTTTATTACTGGGATGCTTATCGGTAACGGCCTGGGCCGCTACCCCCGCGGTTCCGTGCAAGGCCGATATTGCGGTGATCGGCGGTACCTTCATCAACGATGCCATGTTGAAGTCCGGAAAACTCAAGGAGTCCTTCACCCTTGAAACTCCAGCCGGAACTTCGCCAACTATTTATTGCGGCAACTATAAAAACGTTCCGTTCTATTACATCAACATGCATGGCGACGGAAAGATCGTCGAAACCTGGGCCGCCCTTTACCAGCTACGGGTTCGTGATGCGATTGGCGGGGCAACAGCCGGCGGTATCAATCCGGCAATGAAACTCCACGATCTGGTAGTGGCCGATGACGTCATCGACTTCAACATCGACCGGCCACTGGCTCTGCCGGATGCCATCTACCGCAAGGGCGACCATCCGGTTCCGCGCTATACGCCGGCCATGGATCCCATTCTTCGCGACATCCTGATCGATGAGACACAGAAACGCCTGAACCGTGAAGACGCTCCCGTCGCCGGGATCAACCTGCACAAGAGCGGGGTGATCATGCAAACCCGCGGCGGGCGTTTCGAAACGGCCGCGGAAGTGCGCATGCTGGCCAAGATGGGAGGCGACCTGGTGACCATGAGCGTGGGTTCGGAAGTGATCTATGCGCGCATGGCCGGGATCAACTATGCCTCGCTGATCGCCATCTCCAATCCAGCCGAAGGCCTGGGTAACTGGACATGGGACACCATTCGCGAAGTTTACCCACGGCTTAATCCGGTTTGCCTGGAAATCGTTCTGGAGTCCTTGCCGAAGATTGCCGCCATCGGCAATAAGCCGCGGGTCGGCGACAGTTTGCGTATTCACCCGGAAATGACCTCAGAGAAGAAGTAAGCGAACTTCAACTTGCTCTAGAAGGCTGTGCAAGTACGGCAGGAACAACTTGTGTTTCTGCCTGTACGCACTCGCCTGTCGTTCAACAACTTTTACATAAAAGCAAATGTAGTAGGGGAGTGTTCCATGGGTACATATAACTGGCGTCACCCGCAAAAACTGGCCCTGGCAGTTGCGGCTGCTGTGCAGATTCTCGGCGGACAGGCCATGGCCGAGGATCAGAAAGAGACAGTCGAACTTGAGGACTACATTCTCAAGGAGAGTGTCGAAGACACCATGGGCATCATGCCCAGCCAGCCGGTGAAGAGCGTTTTCGGCCTGGGCAAGTCCATCGCCGAAACCCCACGCTCGGTGTCGGATGTGTCGTCCGACCTGATCGAAAACTACGGCTTGCGCGATATCAACGACCTGGTTCGCCTCGCCCCGGGAGCCTACACCAGCTCCTTCTTCGGGGTGCCGGGAGCGCTGAGCCTGCGTGGCGATGCCGCGGATAACTACTTCCGGGGTTTCAAGCGGGTAGAGAACCCTGGCAACTATGCAACGCCGATCCGCGCCGCCAGTTCGGTCGATATCGTGCGTGGCCCGGTTTCGCCCATCTACGGCGCCGGCAAGGTCGGCGGCTACATGAACTTCAACCCGAAATCCTCGAAGTCGGGAACCTCCAAGTTCATCGAAAAACCTACCGGGCAATTCGGTGTGACCGTGGGCTCCTATGACCAGTACATCACCACCGCCGAAGGCGGCTCGCCCTTTGAGCTGGGTGGCCGCCAGGGTGGCGTCTATGGCTTCTTCGAGCAGGAGGACTCGAAAAGCTACTTCGACAACGTCGACCCCAAGTCGACCATCGGCCAGATCGCCTTCGACATGGACCTCACCGACAACCTGCGGACCGAGTTCGGCGGCCAGTACCTGAAAGCCAAACGCATCCAGAACCCTGGATGGAACCGGGTCACCCAGGACCTGATCGACCACGACACCTACATCACCGGCGCGCCGTCCAAGATGAGCTCAAGGGGCGATGTGCTGTTCCCTGACGATGTACGCAACAACATCAGCCCGGGCGTCGGTTTTCCACCAGGCAGCGGCAACTCCAAGCTGGACGTTTTCTGCCTGAACTACAGCAACTGCTTCTTCGACCCGAAAGACCCGAACGCGGCACTGAGCAACCCCGGGACCACCAAGCTCGACCGCAACAAGGTGTTCACCGACAAGAAGGACAAGGGCGAAAGCAAGGCCGCCACGGCGTACTTCGACCTTATCTGGTCGCTGGACAATGACATGGAACTCAAGAACCAGTTCTTCTACGACTCCCTGGACCACAACAAATACACCAGCTATGGCTTCACCGCCGACTACGACGCCTACACCTGGGAAGACAAGGTCAGCCTGAGCTTCCCGCTGCAGGTCGGAGAGGTCAGCACGTCCAACGTCGTCGGTGTCAACTATCGCTACTACAGCGCCATCGACCGAGAGTCCTACCTCGATGAGATCCTCGACCGCCGCGACCTGAATGTCGGGCCGACACCGGACGACAGCTTCGACATCGGCCATACCGGCAACGTCGAGATTGCCCCCGGCATGTACCGACGCAACTTCAATACCCAGAGCGCATCCATCACCAAAAACACCGGCGCGTTCATGCTGTCCGACATGAACTGGCAGAACTGGAACCTGCTGCTGGGCTATCGCTTCGACTACTACGACGCCAAGGCCAAAGAGAAGGCCCAGGCCACCAATGGCGATCTGGTCGGCGATGCCAATGGCGACGGGCGCCCGGACAAAGCCACCAACCACAACACCACTGACTCGTTCAGTGCCAGCCTCTCGTACAAGACACCGTGGGGGTTCATCCCTTACTTCACCTACGCCAAGTCGACCGCGCTGTCGGCCAACCAGGCGGGTGGCGTAACGGCGTCGGACGTCTCCAGCGGCAACTACCTGCAGGACTCGAAACTGCGCGAGTACGGTATCAAGTACAACAGCGAGAACGGCAACGTCTACGCTGCGCTGGCCTACTACGACCAGGAGAAGACCTACCGCGACTCGCAAAACGGCAGCACCGTGCTGGTCAACGGCAAGGGGTACGAAGGTGAATTGCGCTGGATGCTCAACCAGAACTTCTCCATGACCGCCTCGGCGACCAAACAGAAGGTGCGCGAGAAAGGGCAGCCTTTCACCGTGCTCAATACCGCCGCTGTCGCCCAAGCCTATGGCCTGGATCCGTCGCAACTCTACGGCTTCCGCTTCTTCGACCCGACCGGCCAGGTGCTGGGCGGCGAATACGATCGTGGCGGCGTACCGGAATGGGTAACCAGCCTGTATGGCAATTACACCCAGCCGACCCCTTGGGGTGGCCGTGTGAACGCCAGTCTGGGCTTCACCTGGGTAGACGAGCAATGGGCGGACAACCAGAAGCAGATCAAGCTGCCTGACTACACCGTGTGGAACGGCTCGGTGGGCTACTCCGAAAAGTCCTGGGAAGCGCTGTTTACCGTCAACAACCTGTTCAACGAGAAGTACTTCACTTCCGCCAACTTGTTCGACTCGACCCTGGTGTTCCCTTCCGCTCCGCGTACCTACACCGCCAGCTTCGTTTACAAGTTCTGATCTCGCTGGCTAACCAGGGAGGCCCCGCCCGGGGCCTCCTCATAGCAGATGGATTTCAAGCATTCAGCGACTCGCCCATGGCCGACCTCAGCGCCGAGCTCCCCTTCGCGTCCGCTCGATAGCTGGCGCGGCATTCATGACAAATGCGCCAGCCGCCTGGCGGCATGAGTTCCAACGCGCCATGAACGGATGCCCTGCAACTTAGGTGGAAGACCTGTAATGAACCACAACGACCCTGAAACCCCGATCGATCCCTGCCGTCGCCACTTTCTCGCCGGTGCCGCGGTACTGGGTGCCGGCGCCGCGCTCAGCGGCTGCACGCCCAACAGCGATGCGCCCCAGGCACCGGTCAAGCGCCCCCTGTCCGCTGCCGAGCTGGACAGCGCACTGCGCAACCACGTCAAGACGGTGGTGGTGATCTATGCCGAGAACCGTAGCTTCAACAACCTGTTCGCCGATTTCCCCGGCCTCGAACAGCCTCTTTCCAGCCTCGAGCCCTCCGCTTACCAGCAGCGCGACCGCGACGGCAGCCTGCTGCGAATCCTGCCCCCAGTCTGGGGCGGCACCCTGCATCTGGGACCGCAGACCGTGGATGGCGTGACCTACCCGGCTGGCGTGCCATTTCAGCAGGACCTGCCGAACGCGCCGTTCGCCCTCAAAGGCCCGAATGCCGAGGACCTGCCGCTGAGCCTGGTGACCCGCGATTTGTCCCACGAATTCTTCCAGAACCAGATGCAGATCAACGGTGGCATGAATGACCGGTTCGCCGCCTGGTCCGACTCCGGTGGCCTGACCATGGGGCACTACAGGCAAAGCCGCTATACCCTTCGCCTGTGGGATATCGCGCGGCAGTTCGTGCTCTGCGACAACTTCTTCCAGGGCGCCTTTGGCGGTTCATACCTGAACCACCAATACCTGATCTCGGCGGCGGTGCCGCACTATCCGAACGCCCGCAACTCGGTGGCCAAGGCGCAGATCGCCAGCCTGCACAGCGACGACCCCAGCGACCCGCGGCTCAAACCCCTGGCCGACTCGCCCGCCAGCGCCATGGACGGCCCCGCCCAGTTCGGCCCCTGCGCGCTCACCCCGGATGGTTACGCGGTCAACACCTTCGCCCCGCCCTACTGGCCGACCTGGCAACGCGACCCACAACGGCCGGACTATTCCAAACCGGACCTGCCCTTCGTGCTGGTTGCGCAACACCACGAGCACATCGGCGACAAGTTGTCGCAAAGGAACATCGACTGGGCCTGGTACGCCGGTGGCTGGCAGGCCACCCTGGATGAGTTCAGCGGCTCGAACGCGATCCCGAAAATCCCCAACTTCCAGTACCACCACCAACCCTTCAACTACTTCCGCCAGCAAGGCCCGGAACACCCCGGCGAACGCGCCAGGCGCCTGCGCGACGGCGGCCTGGGCGACGACCCGTCGACAAACCGGTTCTTCGCCGACGCCCTGGCCGGCAAGCTGCCGAGTGTGAGTTTCTACAAGCCCCAGGGCAACCTCAACATGCATGCCGGGTACGCAGATGTCGCCGCGGGCGACCGCCATCTGGTCCACGCGATCAAGACCCTGCAGGACAGTCCGCAGTGGAACAACATGGTGCTGATTGTCACGGTCGACGAGAACGGCGGCTGGTGGGACCACGTGGCCCCGCCCAAGGGTGATCGCTGGGGCCCGGGCAGCCGCATTCCGGCCCTGGTGGTGTCGCCCTTCGCCCGCAAGGGAACGGTGGATCACACGGTGTATGACACAGCATCGATCCTGCGCCTGGTGACCCGGGTCTTCGACCTGGAAAAGCTCGATGGCCTGAAACTGCGTGACGAGGCCATGGCCGCCCGGGATCAGACACCCATGGGCGACCTGACCAATGCGCTGCAGTTCGATTAGCCAGCGCCGGAAAGGACTGACTGCGGCAGACGTCCAGTGGATCGGATTCTGGGCGGCCTTGCTCATCCCCTGCATTTGCTGCGACGCCATCGTCGAGCTGCCGGCTCCTGCCCCTGTAAGAGCCAGCCGTGCGACGATGCTTCAGGCCGCGCCAGGAATCGCACGCGGTTCACCACGGACCGGCCACAACTGCGCCACCGCCCAGGCCAGCTCGAAAAACAGGATCACGCCGATCAAGGCCGTGCCGCCCTGGGCCAGGGCGTAGATCTGCCAGGTGGCGAACAGCAGCCGGCCGGCGGCGTCGTAGCGTCCGAAGGCCAACTGCGGATCGCGGATGCGCAGCACCGACCACACGCAGACGATCGAGCCCATCAGGTTGACCATCAGCATGTGCATGGGCTCGAACGGCGGCAGTGCGCCGGGCAGGTCGAGGGCCTGGCTCCACTGCTGCATCAGGCCGTGCAGGGTAAGAAAGCTCCAGGGGGTGACAAAGGCGGCGGTGACGATCAGGTCGTACCAACCGCTGGCCCGCACCAATTGACGGTATTGCGCTGTGCTCCACATAAAGGATCGCTCCGGATATTCAAGGAGCACACAAGCTAAAGCCTGGAGTATGCTCCAGGGTCAAGCCCTTCCGAGACTCCAGCATGCGCATCGGTGAACTTGCCCAGGCCTGCGCCGTCAGCCGCGATACCCTGCGCTTCTACGAGCAGCGCGGGTTGATCGCGGCGCAACGCAGCGCCAACGGCTATCGTGAATACCCCAGCGACATGGTGCAGCTGGTGCTCTACATCAAGACCGCGCAGCGCCTGGGCTTCAGCCTCGGCGAGATCGGCAGCAGCGTTGCCGCGATCTGGCATGCCAGCGATCCGGACAGCGCCGTGACGCAGCTGCTGCAAGAAAAACTGACCCTGATCGAGACCCGCATCAGCGAACTGGGCGAGTTGCGCCAGGAGCTGCAACAACGGCTCGGCCAGCGTTGCCCATTAAATCCATGATCTTCACTCATCAAGGAATCCCCGCATGTCTACGCCAAAAACCGCACTGATCATCGGCGCCTCCAGAGGCCTGGGCCTGGGCCTGGTGCAACGTCTGCTGGACGCTGGCTGGCAGGTCACCGCCACCGTGCGCAACCCGCAAAAAGCCGAGGCGCTCAAGGCCCTGGGCCCAGTCCGTATCGAGCAACTGGACATGGACGACCAGCAGGCGGTGATCGCCCTGAACCAGAAGCTCAAAGGCGAAGTGTTCGACCTGCTGTTCGTCAACGCCGGGGTCAAGGGACCGGACGACCAGACGCCAGGCAAGGCGACCCTCGCGGAAGTCGGCCAGCTGTTCTTCACCAACGCCGTGGCGCCGATCAACCTGGCCCAGCGTTTCCTCCCGCAGATCCGTCCGGACAGCGGCGTGCTGGCGTTCATGAGTTCGGTACTGGGCAGCGTGACCATGCCCGACGCGCCGGAGCTGGCACTGTACAAGGCCAGCAAGGCGGCGCTGAACTCCATGACCAACAGCTTCGTCACCCAGCTCGAACAGAAGCTCACCGTGCTGTCGCTGCACCCGGGCTGGGTAAAGACCGACATGGGCGGCGAAGGCGCGGACATCGACGTCGAGACCAGCACCCGCGGCCTGATCGAGCAGATCAATGCCTATACCGGCAAGGGCGGGCACCATTTCGTCAACTACAAGGGCGAAACCATTCCCTGGTAAGCCTGCACCTGTAGCCGCGGCCGACATCGCAGCGCCCAGTTCGTGGTCGAGCGCCGGACGCCATCGCGGGCAAGCCTCGCTCCTACAGTCACCGCCGTATTAGGAGCGAGGCTTGCCCGCGATAGACCGCGCAGCGGTCTCCCCGTAAACTGCGCACCTCGCCCCCGTGGCGACCCTGGATCAGCAGACAGGGCAACACTGAGCTGGCTAACCTGAACCCACTTTCAGAGGAGCCGGCCACCATGCCTGCGACCCGTATCTGGTTAAAGAATCCCCTCGCCATTTTCACTGGCAATGCCCTCGACGCCCGTGGCGGCCTGGTGCTGCAAGACGGCCTGATCGTCGAAGTGCTCGGCGCCGGCCAGCAACCCGCCCAGCCCTGTGGGCAGGTCTTCGATGCCCGCGAGCATGTGCTGCTGCCGGGGCTGATCAACACCCATCACCACTTCTATCAGACCCTGACCCGCGCCTGGGCGCCGGTGGTCAACCAGCCGCTGTTCCCCTGGCTGAAAACCCTGTACCCGGTCTGGGCCCGGCTGACCCCGGAGAAACTCGCCCTGGCCAGTAAAGTGGCGCTGGCCGAACTGCTGCTGTCGGGCTGCACCACCGCCGCCGACCACCACTACTTGTTCCCCGAAGGCCTGGAAAACGCCATCGACGTGCAGGTGGCCAGCGTGCGCGAACTGGGCATGCGCGCCATGCTCACCCGCGGCTCCATGAGCCTCGGCGAAGCGGATGGCGGCCTGCCGCCGCAGCAGACCGTGCAACAGGGCGAGGTGATTCTCGCCGACAGCCAGCGGCTGATCGCCGAGTACCACGAACGCGGCACCGGCGCGCAGATCCAGATCGCCCTGGCGCCCTGCTCGCCGTTCTCGGTAACCCCGGAGATCATGGCGGCCAGCGCCGAGCTGGCGGCAAAACTCGACGTGCGCCTGCACACCCACCTGGCGGAAACCCTCGACGAGGAAGACTTCTGCCTGCAACGCTTCGGCCTGCGCACCGTGGACTACCTGGACAGCGTCGGCTGGCTCGGCCCACGGACCTGGCTGGCCCACGGTATCCATTTCAACCCCGATGAAATCGCCCGCCTCGGCGCCGCCGGGACCGGCATCTGCCATTGCCCGAGCTCCAACATGCGCCTGGCCTCGGGTATCTGCCCGACCCTGGAACTGACCGACGCCGGCGCGCCCGTCGGCCTGGGCGTGGATGGCTCGGCCTCGAACGACGCCTCGAACATGATTCTCGAAACCCGTCAGGCCCTGTACCTGCAGCGCCTGCGCTACGGCGCCGAAAAGATCACCCCGGAGTTGGTGCTGGGCTGGGCCACCCAGGGTTCGGCACGGCTGCTGGGGCGCAGCGATATCGGCGAGCTGGCCGTGGGCAAGCAGGCCGACCTGGCGCTGTTCAAGCTCGATGAGCTGCGCTTCTCCGGCAGCCATGATCCGTTGTCGGCGTTGCTGCTGTGCGGCGCGGACCGGGCGGACCGGGTGATGGTCGGCGGCCAGTGGCGGGTGATCGACGGGCAGGTCGAGGGGTTGGATGTGCGGGGCTTGATTGCCGATCACAGCCAGGCGGCCCGGCAGCTGATCGCCGGCGCCTGATCCGGCGTTATCGCGAGCAAGCTCGCTCCTACAGGGAACCGGTTCCGATCATTTCCAGAATGAATCACGCCGGATGTAGGAGCGAGCTTGCTCGCGATGCTCTTCAAAGACCCAACAGCGACAACATGATGAAGGTCGCGAACAGCACGAAGTGGGTCATGCCTTCGATGGCATTGGTCTCACCGTCATTGAGGTTGATCGCGCTGACGATCAGGGTGATGAAGATCATCACCGTCTGCACCGGGGTCATCGCCATCTGGAACGGCTGGCCGGTGTAGAGCGCCATGGCCTCCATCACCGGCACCGTCAGGATCACCGTCGACAACGACGCGCCCAAAGCAATGTTGACCACCGACTGCATGCGATTGGCCAGCGCCGCGCGCAGGGCCGTGAGAATTTCCGGCGCCGCGGAAATCGCCGCCACCAGGATCGCCGTGATCACCGGCGGCGCGCCCGTGCCTTCCAGCCCCAGGTCGAGGGTCTTGGACATCACCTCCGCCAAGGCGCCGATCAGCACCACGCCGAACACCAGGGTGGCGATGGAAAACGCCAGGCTGACAGGCGCCGGCTGATCCTCCGTCGGTTCTTTCTTGCGGCGTTTTTCCGGGTAGCTGTAGCTGAAGAAGTAGCTGTGGGCGCCGACCTGCATGCGCAGGAACAGGGTGTACAACAGCACCATGGCGCCAATGGTGAAGGCCGAGTAGAGCTTCCACTTCGACTCGGGAATGAACTCCGGCACCACCATCGACACGCCCATGGCGGTGAGGATCATCACACTGTAGGAGCGGGCCGAGTCGTCGTTGTAGGCCTGCTCGCCATGCTTGATCCCGCCCATCAGCGCGGCCAGGCCGAGGATGCCGTTGATGTCGAGCATCACCGCCGAATAGATGGTGTCGCGCACCAGGGTCGGCGAGGCCTCGTTGCTCATCATGATCGCCAGGATCACCACCTCCACCAGGACCGCGGCGAGAGTCAGGATCATGGTGCCGTAGGGGTCGCCGACCTTCTCCGCCAGCAGCTCGGCGTGATGGGCGACGCGCATCGAGGCCGCGACGATAAAACCGATCAGCACCAACCCCGAGATCAGCGCCACGCCCTGGCCGCTGTTGAGCAGCGCATGCTCCAGCGGATAGGCAACCAGCGCCGCGAGCAGCGCCAGCAGCAGAAAACTTTCTTGCTTGAGTGAAGTGAACATTGCAGTCCTTTGACCGGATAAATCGAGCAGAAAGAGATGAGCTAAAGACTGCCTGAAGTCACTAACGTTTCGTTACACCTTAGTGCACCAGTCAATGGCGTTGATGGGCGAGGGTGCACCGGGATGAGCCTTTGGTGATCCGGCGGGCCTCTTCACCGGCAAGCCTCGCGCCTACAGGATCATGCAGCCTCTGCAGGCGCGAGGCTTGCCCGCGAAGGCTTCACCCTGGTCCCCGAAGATTTTGTTGTCCTGTTGGTCAGCTATTTGCATTGAGCCATTCAAGCCTTAGGGCCCAGCCACGCCCCACAACAAAATGGAGTCCGGATTCATGCATAAACGTCCGTTGCAAAAACTGCTGTGCGCCCTCACCGCGGCCATCGGCCTGAGCGTCTCGCTGGGCGCCAGCGCCGCCGATCCGTTGAAGGTCGGCTTCGTCTATATCGGCCCGATCGGCGACCACGGCTGGACCTATCAGCATGAACAGGGGCGCCTGGCGCTGGTGGAGAAGTTCGGCGAGCAGATCAAGACCAACTACGTGGAGAACGTTGCCGAAGGCGCCGACGCCGAACGGGTGATCCGCAACATGGCCAAGGATAAGTACGACCTGATTTTCACCACCTCCTTCGGCTACATGAACCCGACCCTGAAAGTCGCCAGGCAGTTTCCCAAGACCACCTTCGAACACGCCACCGGCTACAAGCAGGACAAGAACCTCGGCACCTACCTGGCCCGCACCTATGAAGGTCGCTACGTCGGCGGTTTCCTCGCGGCGAAGATGACCAAGAGCAAGAAGGTCGGCTACATCGCCTCCTTCCCGATCCCGGAAGTGATCCGCGACATCAACGCCATCCAGCTGGCCCTGAACAAATACAACCCGGGCACCGAGATCAAGGTGGTGTGGGTCAACTCCTGGTTCGACCCGGGCAAGGAAGCCGACGCCGCCAATGCCCTGATCGACCAGGGCGCCGACGTGATCTTCCAGCACACCGACAGCCCGGCGCCGATCCAGGCCGCCGAACGCCGTGGCGTGTACGCCGTGGGCTACGCCTCGGACATGGCCCACTTCGGACCGAAAGCGGTGCTGACCTCCATCGTCAACAACTGGGGCCCGCACTACATCCAGGCCACCCAGGGCGTGCTCGACCACAGCTGGAAATCCCAGGACTACTGGGGCGGCCTGAAGGAAGGCACGGTCGAACTGCCGATCAGCGACCTGGTGCCGGCCGACGTCAAGCGTGAGGCCGAGCAGATCATCGCCGACATCAAGAGCGGCGCCTTCCACCCGTTCACCGGGCCGATCAAGGACCAGGCCGGCGTGGAAAAACTCGCCGCCGGGGTCAGCGCCAGCAATGCAGAGCTCGCATCGATGAACTATTACGTGGAAGGCATGAAGGCCGACATTCCGAAATGACTCGCCTGTAGCCGCTGCCGCAGGCTGCGCTAAGGTCCGAAGGACCTTTGCTCGATCTCCAGAGCACGCCCCCTTCGTCGGAGTGCCGCCCAGATCGATCGCAGCCTGCGGCAGCGGCTACAGGGCAGTGAGTACCTTGAGAGCATTTATATGAACCAGCTGCCAATCATCGACATCAGCCCGCTCTACGGCGGCGACGCCCAAGGCTGGAACCGCGTCGCCCAGCAGATCGACCGTGCCTGCCGCGAGTGGGGGTTCTTCTATATCAAGGGCCATCCGATCACCTCCGGGCGCATCGGCCAGTTGCTCGACGCCGCCCGGCATTTCTTCGCCCTGCCGGCCGCCGAGAAACTCAAGATCGATATCACCCAGACCCGCCACCATCGCGGTTATGGCGCGATCGCCACCGAGCAACTGGACCCGGACAAGCCCAGCGACCTCAAGGAAACCTTCGACATGGGCCTGCACCTGCCGGCCGACCATCCCGAAGTGCTCGCGGAAAAACCGTTGCGCGGCAGCAATCGGCACCCCGATATCGCCGGCTGGGAAACCCTGATGGAGCAGCACTACCTGGACATGCAGGCCCTGGCCCAGACCCTGCTGCGGGCCATGACCCTGGCCCTGGGCATCGAGCGCGATTTTTTCGACCGTCGCTTCAAGGAGCCAGTCAGCGTCTTGCGCCTGATCCATTACCCGCCGCGGCATACCGCCAGCAGCGACGAACAGCAAGGCGCCGGCGCGCACACCGACTACGGCTGCATCACCCTGCTCTATCAGGACAGCGCCGGCGGCCTGCAGGTGCGCAATGTCCAGGGCCAGTGGATCGACGCCCCGCCCATCGAGGGCACCTTCGTGGTCAACCTCGGCGACATGATGGCGCGCTGGAGCAACGACCGTTACCGTTCGACGCCGCACCGGGTGATCAGCCCGCTGGGGGTGGACCGCTACTCGATGCCGTTCTTCGCCGAACCCCATCCGGATATCCGCATCGAATGCCTGCCCGGCTGCCAGGATGCCGGGCATCCGCCGAAGTACCCGGTCACCACCTGCGCCGAATTCCTCTTGTCGCGGTTCGCCGATACCTATGCCTATCGCCGGGAACCGCAAGCGTCCTGATCGCCCGGCGGGTCAGGTTTTGCCGAATAGTCCGCGTGCGCCTGTAGAATGCCTGCCCTTATGGGCGCGATTGGAACCTGACGCGCCCGCGCAGCCCTGGGGAACCCCGGGGCCGGCGCCTGTCATCGAACCTTGCGGTGGGCTTTTCGCCGCAGGATGATGGAGCGCAATACGTTCACGCAGCGCTCGACTGCACCTGATGAGATCACACCCATGTACGACTGGCTGAACGCCTTGCCCAAGGCCGAACTGCACCTGCACCTCGAAGGATCCCTGGAGCCCGAGCTGCTGTTCGCCCTGGCCGAACGCAACAAGATCGCCCTGCCCTGGAGCGATGTGGAAACCCTGCGCAAGGCTTATGCCTTCAACAACCTGCAAGAGTTCCTCGACCTGTACTACCAGGGCGCGGACGTACTGCGCACCTCCCAGGATTTCTATGACCTGACCTGGGCCTACCTGCTGCGCTGCAAAGAGCAGAACGTCATCCACACCGAACCCTTCTTCGATCCGCAGACCCACACCGATCGCGGCATTCCCTTCGAAGTGGTGCTCAACGGCATCGCCAGCGCGCTCAAGGATGGCGAGCAGCAACTGGGCATCACCAGCGGCCTGATCCTCAGCTTCCTGCGGCATCTGAGCGAAGACGAAGCGCAGAAAACCCTCGACCAGGCGCTGCCGTTCCGCGAAGCCTTTGTCGCGGTCGGCCTGGACAGTTCGGAAATGGGTCACCCGCCGAGCAAGTTCCAGCGGGTGTTCGATCGGGCCCGCAGCGAAGGTTTCCTCACTGTCGCCCACGCCGGTGAAGAAGGCCCGCCCGAGTACATCTGGGAAGCCCTCGACCTGCTGAAGATCCAGCGCATCGACCATGGCGTGCGCGCCTTCGAGGACGAGCGACTGATGCAGCGCATCATCGACGAGCAGATCCCGCTGACCGTCTGCCCGCTGTCGAACACCAAGCTCTGCGTGTTCGATCACATGTCGCAGCACAACATCCTCGAGATGCTCGAGCGTGGGGTGAAGGTCACGGTGAACTCCGATGACCCGGCCTACTTCGGCGGCTACGTCACCGAGAACTTCCACGCCCTGTACACCCACCTGGGCATGACCCAGGACCAGGCCAAACGCCTGGCGCAGAACAGCCTGGATGCGCGGCTGGTCAAGCCGTAAACCACCATCGCGGGCAACCTGCCCGCGATCCCCCTGTAGCCGCTGCCGAAGGCTGCGCTCGACCGCGAAGCGGGCGCCGCTCTTGAGGGCCTCGGAAGGTTCTTCGAACCT